>NZ_JBHUEM010000002.1:0-24074 GCF_042680805.1 Bacillus salitolerans
TGAGCCAGGATCAAACTCTCCAATAAAGTGAAACTTCCTTCAGTGGGTGGTTTTCCCGCTGATGGTTAGTTGAACTTATCAGGGTGTTAGTGAATGTGTTCCCGATAGGGAATTACAGTCACTTACCACCGTGGCAAGATGTTTGATGCTCAAAAAACACCGACAATCTACAATAGTAGATTTTAAAAATTATTGATGGTTATTTACTATGAAATAACCTCGTTGGTATTAAAACCAACACGCTTGACGTTTTGTTTAGTTTTCAAAGAACTGATCTTCGTCGCTCAGAAGCGACTTTATTAATATATCACATATTAACTATGTCGGTCAACTGTTTTTTTCACGAATAATTATTGCGTGATTCACTCAATTAACAGCGACGAAGAATAATATATCATGTTAACCAATAGTAAGTCAACATATTCTTTTAAATGTGTGAGCTGTATTTCCGATGGTATATATTCAATCCTTTTGTTTCTTCTGTAATAACCTTTATTAGTTTCTTTTCAATTAAATACTCTACTAGTGCTTCAAAGTCAATAGAGTAGTCTGTTAGCTCTGGATGAGTAACGAGTTCTTGTATCGTCCATACTTCATTATGGTTCATTACCTCTAATAAATGAAGAGATCCTACCTTCGTACTCGAATGAACCAAAAATTCACTAGCTAGGAATAATAGATCCAATCTCTTCTTTAATGATTCCCTACTTTCTATAAGTTCTTGATAAAGCTTATACACCTCTGGTTCTATTTTTCGTACTTGATTCCAGACTGTTACCTCTGGATGAAAACCATGATCTATAACGGACAACCTTGCTAAATGGTGTAATGCATGTACCATATTGTTATAGGCATCTAACAAATTTCCTGATTCAAATAGTTCTTTCCCATCGATAAAACGGCGAATTAATTTTGCAAACTCAAGACCAATTCTTTTCTTTCTATTATTAAGTGGAAAATCATGAATTGTTTGTTTTAGTTCCGTTATGTACTCATTTCTTTCAAATAATACTTTCCCATTAAGAACCCAATCAATCACCCTTCGATTCGTTCCTAAATTGATCCAATTTTCTAATTGGTTTGTATCTGCAATCTTCAGTGCAGCAATTTTCCCATTTTCCAATTGATAATGTTTAACTAACGCATTTTTATCGTTGTCGTTTTGTTTAGTGATAACTAGTAAAACAACATCAAAATTATCGGTTGCTGGGTTTTCTGGTTTAATCTTCTCTAACAATAACACCCCAAGAGTATTAGCATGGCTAGCCCTTTCCTGGTATATCGGACGTAATAAATCTTCCACACATCTTCCTCCCCTACTCTACTTACCGTTTTCAATAAATTCGACGAAAGTAAGAAAAAACCTTCTAAGACTTGTCACGTTTATCATTACTTACATGCTGAACAGTATGGTATAGTAATGGCAGGAGGGACACTTTACATGGCAAAAAAATATTCAAGTAAAATTAATAAAATTAGAACCTTTGCACTTAGCCTAATTTTCATTGGGTTCTTTGTAATGTATATCGGTATCTTTTTTAGGACGAATGTTTGGGTCATTACTATATTTATGATTCTCGGTCTACTATTTATCGTAGCTAGTACAGTTGTTTATTTCTGGATAGGCATGCTTTCGACCAAAACTATACAAGTTACCTGCCCGAACTGCGAGAAGCACACTAAGATGCTTGGAAGAGTTGATATGTGTATGTACTGTAACGAACCACTTACATTAGATCCTGATTTAGAGGGTAAAGATTTCGACGAGAAATACAATAAGAAACGGCAAAATTAAAAAAGTAAGGAATCACCTGTCCTAGACAGTTTGCGATTCCTTACTTTTTAATTTATGTCTTCCTTTAACCCTCTTTTTAATGTTTCGTACTTTTTACACAGTCGGGGCATGTTCCATATGTTTCCATGCGATGGTGGGAGATTTTGAATCCAGTTACATGCGATGCTAAATCTTCCACTTCATTAAGACCTGGATAATGGAAATCTACAATTTTTCCACATTCCTCACAAATTACATGATAATGGTGAGTCGTTACAAAATCAAAGCGACTTGAGGCATCACCATATGTTAATTCTTTAACAAGTCCAGCTTCTCGGAAAACACGTAAATTATTATAAACAGTTGCTACACTCATGTTTGGAAATTTACCTTCAAGTGCTTTATATATGTCATCAGCAGTTGGATGTGTCATTGTTTGAATTAGATATTCTAAAATCGCATGACGTTGTGGAGTAATACGAACTCCAGATTCTTTCAACGTTTCTAGCGCATCTTTCAATTGTGTCGACATCGCCATGCACCTCTTTTCAAAAAGATTATTACTTTATAATTGTTATAATTAGTGTACCTCTTATATAATTCCTTTGTCAATCTTACACATTTTTACTATATGTGATTGGACGGATTTTAAACACTTTTTTCGTCTTGATGTAATGTTGGTTCAATTCTTTTTAGCTGTTGGTTAATATATCTTCCTGCAACAAATAAAAAGTCTGAAAGCCGATTTAAATAAGATAAAACAAGTGGATTCACACCATCAATCCTAACCGATCTTCTTTCTGCTCTCCTCACCACTGTTCTCGCTAAATGTAAGGTAGCCCCCGCAACGGATCCTCCAGGTAAGACAAAGTTTGTCAATGGAGGTAACGTAGCATCCCACTTATCAATAATCTCCTCTAGCCACTCAACATCTCGAGCCTCTAGTTTCCATTTAACCTCTTTCCCAATTGGTGTCGCTAATTCTGCACCCACATGAAACAGTGTAGTTTGAATTTTATGAAAGACTTGCTGAATATCATCTTTCTCTTTCAAGCTCACGTCATGTAAATGACTTACAGCTAGACCAATTAATGAATTGGCTTCATCACATGTACCGTATGCCTCTACACGTACATCATGCTTCGCTACTCTTTCCCCATATACTAAAGAAGTTGTTCCTTTATCTCCTGATTTTGTATATATTTTCATATTAGTACCCCCTATTTACATCAATTAAGTTAATATAATTCGTTTCTTTCTTCAAAAAACGCTTTAGGTTTTCTTCAAATATTTCAAAAGCTCTAGGAAGATAATTTGCTGTGATGCTTGATATGTGTGGTGTAACCGTAACATTCTCCATTTTCCATAATGGACTAGTTTGAGCGAGAGGCTCTGTTTCAAATACGTCTAAAACAGCATGAGATATTAGGTTATTCTGCATTACTTCAATTATAATGTCTTCCCTCACTACGTCCCCTCGACCAATATTGATAAAAACAGCTGAATCTTTCATTTGTACGAAGTGTTCTTTCGTTAAGGAATGCCTTGTTTCTTTAGTACTAGGTAAGACAGATACAACAAAATCTACATCTGGTAGAAGCTCGGCCATCACTTCCATCTTACATACAACATCAACTTCTGATGCTGGGGAGCCGCTTCGGTTTATTCCTATTACCCTCATCCCAAAAGCTTTACAAAGCTTTGCAATTTGTCCGCCGATTGCCCCAATCCCAATGATCATCACCGTTTTTCCATAGAGCTCAGACATTCGGATCGATCTGTTCCAAACCGCATCCATTTCTTGTTTATGTAATTGTTTTGCTTGTTTCGATACTTGCAGAATCATCCCTAGTGTATATTCCGCCATCGGAATTTTATGAATACCTCTCACATTTGTAACCATAATGTTTTTTTCTTGGATCGCTTGAAATGGCATTCGATCGATCCCAGCGGACATGACCATAATCCATTTTAGCTGTCTTGTCGATTGTATTAAATCTTCGGTTACATCTTCACCATACGTTACTAAGATATCCGCATCCGCTAACCTAGTTTTTGCTTCTTCCATCGATGAATAAAAATGAAACGTTGCTTCTCGAAATCGTTTTTTTAGAGCCTCTTGTTTTTCAGTTTTCACACGAAGACTAGTAATGATTTTCATGTCATTCCTCCTCTAGTTCTTCCTATATCTACTATATACAATTTCCTCCATTAGTGAAAAGCAATAACTATTCTCATACTAATGAACATAAGGCAAGCGTACCGTTTAGCCTCAGACTAGCAAATGTTCCTAATTGAGAAAAAGGAACATTTCACCTCGAGAGGATAGGTGCTGGAGTTGGATTCCAAGTCACGAGCCCATTCTCTTGCTGAAAACTTTTTTACTTAATAAACAAAAAAGGCGAGATTCCTCTCGCCAATAACCGCTCTTCATTGAGGGGGGGTTCCCTTACTATAGACTATTCATGATTTCATTTTATGTATAGACGATTGACTATTTGAGTAGAAAATTGACAAATTATTTAACTATGTAAATAATTAACTATATGAAATAATACGAAATACAATGAAGTGATAACGATAATGGAGTGATGGAATGGATCGAGATGAATTAATGAAGAATCTAGAAAGAACGATGCAAGGTACGTTTAGAGCACTACAAAAAGGGATGAATTCAATCCTTGGGGATAACATAAACCGAAGTGAATTTTATTTATTACGATTTTTAAAAGAGAATGGCCCAGCTAAAGTTTCATTAATATCGTCTGAGCTTAAAGTGACAGCTAGTCATATTACGGCAGTGGGAGACTCGCTGGTCACAAAAGGATACATAGAACGAAACCGTTCCTCAGAAGATCGAAGAATTGTTGAACTTTCCCTCTCCGATCATGGGAAGCAATTATTTAATGATTTGAATCTTAGAAGAACTCAGTATTTATATTCAACCCTAGATGATTTGACTGATGCTGAGATAAGCGAGCTTATTACATTGTTTAATAAGTTCAATCTTGGATAGGAGTGAAAACATGGAACATTTAGATACAAAAAAGAAAATTACGATAATGATTGCCATCATGTCTGCAATGCTCTTCGCGGCATTGAATCAAACGATTGTCGGAACAGCATTACCACGAATCGTTTCAGACCTTGGTGGAATAGAATACTTTAACTGGGTGTTTACGATTTTCATGCTTGCATCAAGTGTTACAGCTATTTTAGTCGGCAAGCTTTCTGATATATATGGGAGAAAACCATTTATCTTAATTGGTATTGGTGTATTTATTTTAGGTTCCCTCCTTTGTGGAACAGCAACTTCGATTATTTACTTAATCGTTTACCGCGGAATTCAAGGATTAGGAGCAGGGATGATCATGTCCACCGCATTTACTGCCGTAGGTGATTTATTTTCACCTAGGGAACGCGGTAGATGGCAGGGATTAATGGGAGCGGTATTCGGATTAGCCAGTGTATTTGGACCTACACTCGGAGGCTGGATTGTCGATCACACTCATTGGAAATGGGTATTTTGGGTATTCCTTCCGTTTGGGATTATTGCATTCATTCTCATTATGTCATTATTTCCTAGCGTAGAAAGAAAGCCATCTCAAAAAGTTGATTATATTGGATCTATTTTAATTTCGGCAATCATTGTTCCATTATTATTAGCATTTTCATGGGCAGGCACACAATACGAATGGACGTCCCCACTGATTATCGGATTGTTTATAGCATCGATTATTTCATTACTATTATTTATACAAGTAGAAAGACGTGTTCAGAATCCAGTATTACCATTAGATTTATTTAAGAATGATATCTTTTCTTTATCTAATGCCGTCGGATTCATTCTCGGGGCAGGTATGTTTGGAACAATCATGTATATGCCTTTTTTCATACAAGGGGTAATTGGTACATCAGCAACAGCCTCTGGACTCATCATGATGCCAATGACACTTAGTATGGTTGTTTCAAGCTCGATTATCGGGCAATTTATTACAAAAACCGGAAAGTATAAGGCGTTTGCAATCGGTGGACTCATGCTAATGGCCATCGGCATGTTCTTAATGTCTATCATGTCAACAGACACTTCAAATATGACGGCTGTTCTTAATATGATCATTGTCGGCTTTGGGTTAGGGGCATGTTTCCCGGTCTTTACGTTAACCGTCCAAAATGCGGTTAGTCAATCAAATTTAGGTGTCGCTACCGCTTCTACTCAATTATTTAGACAAATTGGGGGAACAGTTGGAGTTGCTATTTTAGGTACGGTTATGGCTTCAAGAATGGAAAGCAGACTAAAGGAATCAGTTGCTTCACTACCAGGCGGTATGACCTCTATGCCAAAAGAATTTGAGTCACTGTCAGACCCTCAACTATTAATGAATCCTGATCAATTGGCAGAAATAAAAATGAAGGTACCTTCCGAGATGCAATCGATTTTTGAAGAAATGCTTACCTTTCTTCGAGATGCTTTGTCCTATTCGTTAACTGGTTTGTTTTTAATCGGAGCCATTATGATGGTTGTTGCAGTGATTTTAACATTCTTCCTACGAGAAATACCGTTAAGACAATCGAATAAAGACGAAAATGAAACCGCAGCTTCGTAGGCTGCGGTTTTTAGTAGTTAGAAGATGGATTCGTTATCTATTTAAAGTAATATAGACAAAAATAGTAAGGATGGTTCTACAAAACCACGGAAATATTAGCAATAAGTTAAAAATTAATATTACTATTAAACCGTTTTGATAAAGGTATTTTCAAAAAAATATTTATGTTGTTTGTGGAGGTCTTCACATTGTCCAGTAAGTATGAAAACCTTGAAAAAGTGAATGCGCTAGAAAATGAAGCATTGAGACACGATGTAAACGGATGGCTTGTATACGACTTTTTAACATTTGATTGGTGGTTATTACTTGTATTCTTTACACTCCCTTGGTTAATTTGGATTAAGTATGTTGATCGAAACAGAATCATTGAGATCTTCCTTTTTGGAATGTTTATTATTAAAATAACGACTTTAACAGACATATTAGGAACTGAATTGAATTTTTGGAAATACCCGACCTCATTAATTCCTATTTACCCAAGAGCTTTTCCTTTTGATATATCAATGGTGCCTGTAGCTATGATGCTCCTTTATCAATATTTTACAACTTGGAAAACCTATTTTATTTCTTTATTTGTGATGGCATCATCATTCGCATTCATTGGTGAACCTTTCTGTGTTTGGCAAGAATTAGTCATTTATACAAATTGGCATTATTTTTACTCATTTGTCTATTACATTGTATTAGGTATTTTAATCAGAGCATTTGTAGAAAAACTAAAACGTCTTCAATTCTCGAAGCATAGGCACGATACTTAGCTGACTCGGTATTTTTCATCTTATAAAAAATGACATGTACAGTTTGCGCTACTATAGATATGGAAATGACCAATACATTTTGTATCCTATATCAATATGAATCTATTTTATCTAAGGTCCACTCCATCACCATGAAGAAACAACTCCAGACTGTAATAAACACCAAATTTCCCTTAATATATAAATTATATTCTTCTTGATCTAGTCATGATGGCAAGAGTAAAAGCAGTCTGCTTAAGTACTGCGGGAAGAATTTGTGTAAATAATATATTGAGGGATTACTCATAGATTACAGACCTCGATCTCCTGTCCTCCCTTGCTAAAATAACTAGAGAGGATTTAGAGAACTTTAACGAGGTAGCTACATTTTTGTCCACTAGTTGGACACCAATTTACAAGCTGAGCTTAATCTACAAAAAATGATCTTAATCATACCCCATTAGAAAAAAAGCTATTCTCTTATTTCAAGGAGAATAGCTTTTTCTATATGTTTTTAAGAAAAATTGCCCATGTTATAGACTTATTAGCAGTACCATTTCCATTATGTAATCCTTGATCTATACTGAGGGATTTTGTCATTTCATTATGTTAAATGATTTTGTATATACTCTAACGCGCTCTCCACATGCCCTTTTACCCTTACTTTTCTCCATTCCTTCACCATTTTTCCTTGTTTATCAATGACAAAGGTTGAACGTTCAATTCCCATATATTCTTTACCAAAGTTCTTTTTTAACTTCCAGACATCGAATTGTTCTGCTATCTTATGATCTTCATCTACTAAAAGCAAAAATGGTAGATCATACTTTTGGATAAACTTTTCATGCTTTTCTACTGGATCTGGACTTACTCCAAGAATAACAGCATCTAAGTCCGCAAAGCTCTCAAAATGGTCTCGAAAGTCACAAGCTTGTGTTGTACAGCCTGGGGTCATGTCCTTTGGATAGAAATAGAGGACTACATGTTTCTTCCCTTTAAAATCCGAAAGATGAATTTGTTCTCCATTACTAGCATGTAACGTAAAATCAGGGGCTACAGCACCTTCTGAAACGGTCATGATCAATTTTCCTCCAATCTAGTAGTTTACATACAGCTAATTAATTCTTATCGTAACGAATATACATGTACAAAACAACTAGTAAGCCCTTTCGTAATCGCCCATGCTTCTAACAACAAACGCAGCTGGAATAATATAACCGATGAGCGCTTCAATAATCGCAAACCATCTACCAATTCCTATAGGTGTAATGTCACCGTATCCTACTGATAATAAGGTCACTCCGCTAAAGTACATGGCTTCACTAAATATATCAAAGAAGCTGCCCGAAAGAGCTACACCATTATCTATTAGAACCGATATCCCTCGCATCTCTATTAAGGTGAATATAAGTCCAAACCCAATTAAAACATTTACATATAAGAGAAACAAAAAACCTAAGTTTTCTAACGATAAATGATTCCCTCTTCTTTCATATCTTTTAAACAGTTGGATGAAACTCTTATAGACACTAAAAAATACAGCAAACAAAAAGAGCATGTTAATCACAGAGACCACCTCGTCCTAACATATGAAAATTACTACTTTAATAGAACATTTTCACCTTGAATGGAATCAGGTGGAAATTTTTTCTTGAATACTAACGCAATATTACTTATCATAATATTTAGAAAAGTCATAACTTGGAGGCTATTTTGCATGTTTGCTGAGTTTTTCCTTTTTTTTCTGTTTGCAGCCTGTCTTCTCCTATTTATTTTGCACCGAGCTAGAACGAGAAGAGATCGCCAAGTATTTTACGTGTTTTTACTTGTTTTTGTGGTCGTAATTGGATTGAATTTCTGGCAAAAGTTTCATTAGATGATGCAAAAAACCTGAGTGATGTAACATCGTCCCTCAGGTTTCTTAGTTTCTATACACGAACAAATTACGTTTTAGCTGGTAAAGGTGTGAATCGGTTGGTAAAACCACCAGATTCCGCCGTAAACAGTGAGCACCACTTTATAGAGAGATATACGCGTTACTTAAATGTAAGGTATACGTCTATTAGTTTATAATCTAATGCTAATTCCCCGCACCACGATACTTCGTTACCCCAATATTCCAAATCACAATCGCTAATGTGATAAAAATCAGGCCCATAACCGGCGTCAAAAAGGCATAGCCATACCATTCTTCTTTTCCTAGAAAGTAAGCAGATGGATAAACTCCCACAAAAGCAAACGGTAAAATCCACGTCAGGACATAACGGATCACTCGGTTGTATATATCAACTGGATACCTGCCGTAGTTCCCAATGTTATAGATGGTTGGCATAATCGACGTCCTTGCATCTGACCAGAACCCGATACTGGCAAGCATAATAAAAATACCACCATACACAAGAACTCCGCCAAGCACCATAAAGATAAAAATAAACAGGTCATACCATTCATATTGTAGACCAAGATTTACACTTGCATATCCCATAATGACAAGCCCGGTAACAACTCCAAATAGTGATTCAAGCTCAATTCTCTCTAGGATAATTTGAAATAGGCTATGAATAGGACGAGTGAGTACACGGTCAAGCTCCCCCTTAACAATATATCGGTCATTAAAATCCCATATGTTGAAGAAAGCACCGAATATCGCAAACGGCACGAGGAAAAAACCATATATGAAAATAATTTCTTCCCGACTCCACCCATTTAAAAATTGGGTGTGACCAAATACAACGAGAATAAATATAAGATTAACGGCTTGAAATAACAAATCGGAAATAATTTCGACAATCATATCTGAACGGTATTGGAGCCTTGTTTTCATGTATTGGCCAATATATTGAAACAGCATTGATAGATAAAACATGTTAGCCCCCCTGTACGATGAGCTGTTTTTTAGCTAGAACCCACAAAAATTGAACAGGAAGAATCAGTACGAGTGACCAAATTCCTTGAACAAGTATGGCTTGCACAATTTCAGAGCCTTGAAAGCCCTCTGTAAAAATCATACTCGGAATATAGCTTATCGCCTGAAATGGGAAAAAGCTCATCACGTCTTGCGCCCATACTGGGTAAAAACTGATCGGTAGCAATAAACCTGAAAATAGATCAATGACGACTCGTTTTGCTCGAATAAGCCCATCATTATTAAATAAGAAAAAGGTCGTCACACCTGCTAATAAGTTAATTTGTGTATTGATGATAAAGCTAAACACAATTGACACGAAGAACCATAGCCAAGTGGTTATACTTGAAGAAAACTCTAACGGGAAAAATAACGAGACGATGACCATACCTGGAACGGAGAAAAACAATAAACGAAAAATCCCCTCCCCTAGTGCTTGCATCATCTTCATTCGTAAATAGTGATAGGGCCGAATTAATTCAACCGCTACCTTTCCCTCTTTTATCTCTGTCGCAATCTCCCTGTCAATGTTATTAAAATAAAACGCTCTTGCCATCCAAGCGACAGCAATATACGTCGTCATTTGGAGGACAGATAACCCTTGAATCGTTCCTTTATCACCATAGATGGCACTCCACAAAAAGTAATAGGCACCAATGTTGATACTATAAATTAAGATTCCGCTATAGTAGTTCGTTCGATACGCAAGCATCATCAAGAAACGGATTCGAATCATTTCAATATATTTAGCCATGGCTCTTGATTCCCTCTTCATAAATATTACGAATGATTTCTTCCGTAGACGCTTCCTTTAAATGAATATCACGAATCTGGTAACTGGAGACAATACTTGAGATGAGCTGGGAGATGACTTGTTCATCGTCTTCAACAGAAGCAATCCAGACTGCCTCTCGCTCTCCTTGCGTCCATTCAACCTGCAAGTGATGACTCAAGTTGTATAATTCCTCTTCGGCTACATGTCTTGTAAACTCAAACTGGACTTGTTTTCCCTCTCCCCAATTGGATTTCAGCCTTTGCAGTGAACCATCATAAATAATTCTTCCTTCATCTAGCATGATAACCCGTTCACAGAGAGCTTCGATATCAGCTAGGTCATGGGTTGTTAAAAGAATGGTCGTTTTGTACTTTTCATTCATTTCTTTTAGAAATCGTCTAATCTTCATTTTGACAAGAACGTCTAAACCAATCGTTGGCTCATCAAGAAAAAGTAATGACGGTTTATGTAAAAGTGCAGCCGCTAGCTCACAGCGCATTCGTTGACCAAGTGACAGCTTTCGAACTGGCTTATCTAATAAATCACCAATATCGAGTGATTCAATCACATGATCCATATGCTCCTTATAGTCTTCGTCTGGCACGTTATACACCTTTTTTAAAAGTCGAAATGATTCTTGTACGGCGATATCCCACCAAAGCTGTGAGCGCTGACCGAATACAACCCCAATTGTTTTCACAAATTTTTCACGTTCCTTATGAGGATTCATTCCGTTAATGAGAACTGAACCACGTGTTGGTGTTAAAATGCCAGTGAGCATTTTAATCGAGGTTGATTTTCCCGCTCCGTTTTCTCCTATATAGCCCACCATTTCTCCTTCCTGAATTTGAAAGGAAATATCTTTAACAGCTTCAAGCACTTTATAATTTCTTGTGAATAAATCCCGAAATGCTCCCTTTAAGCCAGAGCGACTTGAATAGGATTTAAACTCTTTACGTAAATCGTTCACCTGTATGATTGTTTTCATTGCTGCACCCCCTAATATCCACAACGTAAAGTGTAAGAGATTTTCATCTTAAAGACAAACAGAACGGTCCGCAGTTTTGAAATGATTGAAGTCATGATAAGATAAGTAGGACATATAGATTCGTTTTTACCATGTAGGAGGTACCGATATGAACTTTACGAAATCAAATGAATTACATAAAGAAGCACTTGAACATATTGTTGGCGGTGTAAATAGTCCGTCTCGTTCTTATAAAGCAGTCGGAGGCGGGTCACCTGTTGTGATGAAGCATGCACAAGGCGCTTATTTTTGGGATGTGGATGACAATCAATACATCGATTATTTAGCTGCATACGGTCCGATCATTACAGGACATGCTCACCCCCATATCACAAAAGCGATTACGAGAGCAGCTGAAAATGGTGTTCTGTACGGAACACCAACAGAGCATGAAATCACGTTTGCGAAAATGCTAAAGGAAGCCATGCCAAATATGGACAAGGTTCGCTTTGTTAACTCAGGAACTGAGGCAGTTATGACAACGATTCGTGTAGCAAGAGCCTATACAAAGCGTGATAAGATTATTAAATTTGCAGGCTGCTACCATGGGCACTCCGACCTTGTTTTAGTTGCAGCTGGATCAGGTCCCTCGACATTAGGGACACCAGATTCTGCTGGAGTTCCAAAGAGCATTGCACAGGAAGTGATAACCGTTCCATTTAATGATATTGAACCGTTTAGGGAAGCCCTAGAGAAATGGGGAAACCAAGTTGCTGCGGTATTAGTGGAACCAATCGTTGGTAACTTCGGGATTGTTGAACCGAAACCTGGTTTCTTAGAAATGGTCAACAAGCTTACACACGAAGCTGGTGCACTCGTTATTTATGATGAAGTCATTACAGCGTTTCGATTTATGTACGGTGGTGCTCAGGACATGCTCGGTGTAAAACCGGATTTAACAGCTTTAGGGAAAATCATCGGTGGTGGCCTGCCAATTGGAGCGTATGGTGGAAAACAGGAGATTATGGAACAGGTAGCGCCACTTGGACCAGCCTATCAAGCTGGAACTATGGCAGGAAACCCAGCCTCAATTCTTTCTGGTATCGCTTGTCTAGAAGTGCTTAAACAGGAAGGTGTTTACGAAGAACTAGATAGACTAGGGGCTCTATTGGAAGAAGGGATCCTAATCCACGCACGTAAACACAATGTGCCCATTACCATCAATCGCTTAAAAGGGGCTCTAACGATTTATTTCACCACAGAAAAAGTAGAGAACTACGTCCAAGCAGAGGCAACGGATGGAGAGATGTTCGCAAAATTCTTCAAGCTGATGCTTCATCAAGGCGTGAATCTTGCTCCATCAAAATATGAAGCTTGGTTCCTAACAATTTCTCATACCGAGCAGGATATCCAAAATACGTTAATAGCTGTCGAAAATGCATTTAGCCAATTAATGAATGAATAAAAATTCACCTGTATACAAACTTCCCGAACTTACTATTGAGTTCGGGATTTTTCACCCACCAATGAAAACGTTTACAAGTTAACGCTTTTTTCTCACCGATTCTTTTTTTCTCTTCTACTGCATACAATGAATGGATTCAACAAAATGAATAATAATTGAATTTATTTGCAAGGTTTGTTAATATAATATATAATTCAGAAAATTTCGCATTCTGTTCTTTTCCCCCTGTTCTACCCTTTCATATAGTATGTAAATCTTTCCGATATAGATTTGCTTGCTACTACCACTAAGAGGAGGTGACGGCCACACTGGCCACATTATGACAACAAAATGGAACCCTAGTACGTTTAAAGAATTCTTCAAGCATGAACATGATGCTTGCGGGATCGTATCTATCATGGAAAAAAAGCAAATTCCCACAAAAGAAAACATTGATCTTTGTATATCTGCACTTGTGAAAATGAATCACCGGGCTGGATTCACAAACGGAGAAGGCGACGGAGTTGGAATTCATATTGACATACCGAGAAAGCTTTGGAAGCATAAGCTTGAACTCTCCGGTATACATTCAGAAGTAGCTTATGACGATCAATTTATTGTTGGTCATTTTTTTATTGGCAAAGATGCAGATGTTCCAAACGTAAAAGAAGAGATCAAAAGGCTGTTTGTTTCCAACGACTTAGAACTACTTTATGACACGACTGCCACAACAACATCCTCAGCATTAGGTCCTATCGCAGCTCAGCAGGAGCCAACTTTTTGGCAAGTAGCTTTAAAGCCAACATCAATGGTGGAACAACTTTCAGCTGTTCTGTTTAACCTCACGATTGAAATTGAAAAAAATGAATCAGTACACGTATCATCGTTAAGCAACTATCATGCTGTTTATAAGGTAATGGGTGCTGGTGATACATTGCCTAAATACTATCATGATTTAGCAAGCCCCCTCGTAGCATCATCTATGACGCTCGGACATAATCGTTATTCGACCAATACATTATCAAATTTTTTTCGTGTACAGCCTTTTAGTGTGTTAGGACATAATGGAGAGATTAATACGATTTCAAAGCTTCGAGACGAAGCTGAAATGATTGGGGTTCCGTTAACGAAGGATGGAAGCGACTCACAGGATTTAAACCGTACAATTGAAACACTTTTATGCAAGCATGGATTGTCCCTATTTGAAGCGATGGACATCCTATTTCCACCTATTGTAAATGAAATCAAAGCTTATCCAGATCACTTGCAAGATTTATATAGCTACATTCGTGAAGCTTGGGGACATTTCGCACAAGGTCCAGCTGGTATTATCTCAAGATTTCAGGATGAAGCGGTCTTTAGCTTAGATTCACTTGGTTTACGACCTGTTTGGCAATTAGAAACAGAAACGTCGTATCTTTTCAGCTCAGAGCCGGGGATCATCCCTTCTACTGAATATGTGGCGGAACCTAAACCTCTTTCTCCAGGAGAAAAGGTTGGCTTAAAATATATAAATGGTTCAATGGAATTGTTTGATTACAATCAATATCAAGAAGAAGTGTTCAACCGTTATAGCCAGAAAGTCAATCTATTAGATTACCGATTTAGACTCTCCCCACCTACTCTTGAAAAAATGGTTACAATGACAACTCTTTTAAAAGTACAAAACAATCAATATGCTGCGTTTGGATGGGATCGTGAGCATATTCAGCTGATTGAACAAATGGCAGAAAAAGGGGCAGAACCCATTCGCTCACTAGGACATGATGCACCTCTTGCAGCTATCGATACAGGTAGAAGAAACATCGCTGACTTTATTAAAGAAAGTGTCGCTGTCGTTACAAACCCTGCAATTGACCGTGATCGTGAAACGGAGCACTTTTCAACGAGAATTATGTTAGGGAAACGCCCTTCTTTATTTAACCAACACGAAAAGGAGAGATTCATAGAACTATACTCTCCTATCTTGATTGAAGGCTCTCTCGGTTATAAGGTGTCTCAGCAGACCAATCAGCCGTCCTTTGATCAAGTCATTCATGAATTTGATAGAGGACAGAAATCTTACTCTTTACATGTAACCTTTAATGAAGAAGAAACACTCCAAGAGGCACTTATTAGACTTACAAATGAAGCTACTAATGCTGTTAAAGCTGGAAGGACTCTCATAATTCTCGATGACACGTACTCCCATCAAGATGGAAAACTGTGGATTGATCCGCATCTCATTGTTTCATCGATTGATCAAGGTCTAATCAATGAGTCCTTAAGACGAAGCTGTTCAATCGTTGTAAGATCTGGAGCCATTCGTTCTCTTCATGACATCATCGTTGCGTTTGGATTAGGTGCTGATGCAATAAGTCCATACATGATGTTTGCAACAGTAAGCGGTGATGATTTAAAGCCAACGACAAATCTATTCGAGTCCTTAAACAAAGGCTTAGAAAAGGTCATCTCTACCATCGGAATTCATGAATTAAGAGGATACGGCAGACTTTTCTCCTCGATTGGATTAAACGATGAAATTGCTGACATTTTAAGAATCGTAAACTTTCTTGGCTCCAGTACACTAGATTACAATCTAGCATTCTTAAAAACAGACTCACGTCAACGTGCTGAGGATTTTGCAAATGAAAATACAAGAGTTGGGAAAACGTTTCATATTTTCCCACGCATTTGGAAAGCGATCGGAGAGGTAGCACAAACCGGATCTTACGAGGAGTATCGAAATAAGCTTGCAGAGCACGAAGATTCTACACCTATTACCATAAGGCACCTGACTAGATTAAAGCAGTCTTCAAATCCTGTTAATCCTAGTAAGGTTTCGATTTCAGTTGGAGACCACAGTCTTCCATTTGTCATTAGCTCCATGTCGTTTGGATCACAAAATGAAACAGCATTCAGAGCTTACGCTGAAGCGGCCGAACAATTAAACATGGTAAGTTTAAATGGTGAGGGTGGAGAAATTAAAGATATGCTTGGAAAATATCCAAAAACACGGGGACAGCAGATTGCCTCTGGGCGTTTTGGGGTGAATGCAGAGTTACTCAATTCTTCTAACCTGCTTGAGATTAAGATAGGTCAAGGAGCAAAGCCTGGTGAAGGTGGTCATTTACCTGGCTCAAAGGTAACAGAAAAAATAGCAGAAGCAAGAAACGCAACAATTGGATCTGATTTAATATCCCCTTCCAATAACCATGATATTTACTCAATCGAGGACTTAGCTCAAATGATCACGGAGCTAAAAACAGCAAACGATCAAGCCAAAGTTTCTGTCAAAGTACCAGTTGTCCCGAATATTGGTACGATTGCTGTTGGTATTGCGAAGGCCGGTGCCGATATTATTACAATTAGTGGTTTTGATGGGGGAACAGGTGCTGCTCGTATTCATGCCCTTCAGCATGTAGGATTACCAGTAGAAATCGGAGTGAAATCTGCTCATAATGCCCTGTTAGAGGCTGGTATTCGTAATCATGTTGAAATCTGGGCAGATGGCGGAATTAAAAGTGCATCCGATGTTCTGAAGGTCATGTTACTTGGGGCAAACCGAATTGGATTCGGGACATTATCAATGGTGGCCATCGGTTGTACGACATGCCGTGGATGTCATTTAGATACGTGTCATGTTGGGATTGCCACACAAATTGAATCAGAAGCACAAGCAAAAGAGCACGGCTTACGTCGTTTCGTCCCTCGTCAATCAGACCTTGCTGTCCAAGGCTTAGTCAACCTTTTCACAGCGTTTGGTAATGAACTAAAAGCACTAACAGCATCACTTGGATTTTCTAACTTACAAGAAATTGTAGGGCGCTCAGATTTACTAGAACAAACAAGTACTAGTAATGGTAAGCTACATTTAAAAAATCTTCTGGACACCTTAGACGTTGGCCAAATGACCCATAAAGAAGTTGCCGCAAGTATGGAGGAACAGAAGCTAGCGGTGGCTGTTGGAGCTGAATATTTAGATTTTAATGTAGATGAACTAGCTGAATCCCGTGAATATTCAACTATTACTTCAGAACAAAGAGTTCTTGGAAGCCGCGTTTCCTGCCACCGCGTTCGCGGAAAATTGGATGGATCTTATAAGGATTTACAACCTGTTATTTTACGATATAAGGATGGTTCGATCCCAGGTAATGGATTAGGAGCTTATAATAGCGAAGGAATTTCAATTCGTGTAGATGGTGGTGCTCAGGATGGTATCGGAAAAACTTCCTTCGGCGGAGACATCTTTATTTTTAAAGCAAAAGGAAAGAACGGAAACTATTATAATGGTTCAGTCGGTAAAGGATTTGGCTATGGTGCCCAAAAAGGTAGATTATTTGTTCAAGGTAATGCAGATGCACGTGCAGGCATTCGTCTTTCCGGAGCAGATATGATTATCGGTGGTAGAGTAACAAAGCCAATCCCAAAAGAGCGAGGAAATATTGGAGTTCACGCTAATATTAAAGGATTTGCGTTTGAATATATGACGAATGGTCGCGGACTTGTACTAGGTGACCCAGGTCCGTGGATTTGTGCCGGAATGACTGGAGGCGTCGTCTACTTACGTCAAGATGATGCTCTTGGATTAACAAAGGACACATTAAAAGGAAGAATTGCGAAAGGGGCAAAGGTTCGGATCAACAGCCTTTCAGCGAAAGGAATTGCCGATGTTAAGGAGTTATTGCAGTCATACGTTCAAGCCTTAGCCGAGCATGAACAATGGGAAGAAATTGAGATCATCAAACCTCTTCTTACATCACCAGAAGATCATTTCTATCAGGTTGAACCTGAGAAAGAACAGGCAGACCCAGCTGTCTCAACTGAATAATAGGTGTGGAATTGTTCCGCCTCTAATGGGATTTTTGATTAAAGTCTGTAGTTTCTATCTACAGGCTTTTTTTCTAACACGGAATAATGAAGTTAACTACGATTATTATTGGTGTATTGGTGTTTTTGGCTTTCTTATACGAAATGATTATATATAAAGAATGTCCCAGTTGTGGTAAGAGGAAGAAAAATTAGTCTCGATCGGATCGAGACTAGCTAAAAGTCGTATGAAAAATACCCATAAAAAATACACCTACTGTTTAGTGGTGTTATGTCGTGGTTTCTTCCTAAATCGTAAAAAAAACCAACATTTCAATGTTGGTGTCACTAATCGTCCCCATCGTCATCCCAATCAGAATCATACCCATAATCCGAATCATCTCCGTCATGCCCAAAATCTTTTTGACTACCGAATAGTCCAATTTGTTTTAAAATAGTAACTATTACTATAGCCACCACTCCTACATTCAGCAAATCTGAATTACTAAAAACTAAAGTTAAAAAACCGATCAGTAACACAGATAAAATGATTAATACACGCCGTACTACTTTCATCCAAATTTCACCACCTAAAAAATATTTCTATTTGTAGGGGCGAAATACCTCTTTTCGACAAAATAAAAAAGCTTACATTTTATACGCTTTAATGTCCTGAAATTCATTAAGCAACTTCTTTTTGCTCCAATAAAGCAACTAATTCATTGTATTCCGTTTGAGTGAGTCGATTGTTAAGTAAGAATACATCTAATTTTGTCATCATTTCCTCTTTTGTTCCATAAGTGCCATTTTTAATTACCTTTTTGCAAAAGATATAAGTCTTTATCATCCATCCTCTCTTACAGGGGTCCTGCCGACAAAACGCAGAAATCGATCATGTAGTCTGCTGTTGAAGCTTCTATTTCGGCTATTTTTTCCTTCGTGATTGGGTTGATGTAATGATGCGAAATTTTATTAGGATTACTAGTATCCGGAGTTGGTACAAAATCTACTACAATGCCTTCAAATAACACCAACGATGTTTATAGGTTATTATAGACTTATAAATTATTTAAGTTGGTGTTTATTTATGCGTACAAAAAATCGATTAAATACAGTTGAATCGATCTATTCAAAATTCAGTATTTGATGGTTCTTTAGCTGAGGAGGTATATTTTGAAAAAACTTCGTGGAAAGAAAGAAAAGATACTTCCGCAATCTGTGGGAGGAAGTTAATACTTGTGACTTAAAACTCGATAATGATTCATGGTTTGATTTTTGGCATACCCACCTTGATTTTTTTTGGAGTTGGGAAATCCCCCCTATTCTTCTCATAATTTTCCAATTCAACACTTCTACATAAATAAGCGATAATCCTTCTTAGATCAACGCTTCTTTGCTTAAAATTCTAATGGCTTAATCAGTTAGATTTTAACAATTCCCAACCTTTGTATATTCCATTTATATTAATTATTACTTCTTCTGTCATATTATTTATCTCCACCATGGCTTCTGTTGCCCATTAGGTTGCTATCCTTTTTTATTTTCAACATTGAGTTAGCATCTTTTTGGAATTCATACTGTACTTTAACTTCTTCTACTGTATATCCATTGTCACCAAGAAAACTTATTATTTCATCTAAATGCTCATAACGCTTTCCTTCTAAATCTACTAATGGAAAGATGCGAACTTCTTCTTTTGTAACCCTTAATAGCTCATTTAGTGTCTCAATATGAAACTGGTAATCTAATCGATCTGCATACATAAATAAAAAGTGTGCAGACAGAAGAAGGTCAAATTCTTCATTCTCAAACGGCAAAGAAGGCAATCTAACAGGAATGTATCGATTCTTATATTCCTTCATGTCCTTGTTACAATCTTCCAAGGCACTTAAACGATGTTTTCTAAGACCTTCAACGTTGTTAAAATAATCCCATCTATAGTTACTTTTTGCTTTTTCCATATGTTCCATTGCATGGCCAATGTCTTTTAAACCTTTATTTCGTAGGTCTTCCTCAGAATAATAATATGCAATATCACAAGCTGTTACATCTACCCCCTTCTTATTACCGACAGCAGTAAACGAACATGCTCCTGCAGGGCAATCGAGTATCTTCTTTCCTTGTAGTTCTTCTTCTGAAAGAGAAAATATATCCAAATACTCTTCAAAGGTTCTCCCAATAAAAACAATTCTTTCTAAATCTAACTTTATATTCTGCTCAACTTTACTCACTAATCTCACCTCTTTATAAAAGAATATATCAATTTTAACACGATTAAATTGGAAATGTTACCCTTTTTCTCTTGTTGAAGATTTGTACACGTTAATACAATTTGAAGTTTAGTAACTAATATAATTACACAGCTACTATTTTCGTATAGAAGAGAAGATAGAATAGTCGTTGTCCCTTGATGGAACAACACCTTATTACCGTCTAAGTTTTTTTGATCTTATTCCCCGTTCATTTTCCCTATAAAAACAGACACCCTTAAGATTTTCGACAATTTTTAACATTTCGACATTGTATATGTGATGAGTAAATGATATAATTTTCTCATAATTCTGAATAAGTTTCACTACGAAAGGTGGCCACAGCATGAAAAAATTAAACTCTCTAAGGGTCAAGCTTCCCCTTATCATGGTATTATTATTACTTATACCTTTATCTGTTCTTGGCTTTACTACATATTCAAAAACAGATATATTCGAGTCTGCTGTTATACAGAAAGAAGACTTGGAGAAACGATCTTCAAAATTCAAAAAGATTTTTGCAGACTATGAACATGTATTAAATGAGATTAGTGCTAGCGAGGAAGCACAATATCAAACGTACAGTTTTACCAATAGTGTCGACCGTGAAATTACAAACATGCCTTTACCAAATGATCCAGTAAAAATGTCATTTTATGAATCTCATTTTCTTGATCTAGAAAGCCAAAATGAATATACCCTTAACCTATACATGGCAACAGAACAAGGCGAATTCTATTTATCTAATATCCCTCCTTCTGAAGTGAATTTGAATGAATTTGACCCAAGACAGAGAGAATGGTATGTCAATGCGAAGGAAGCAAACGGAGAAGTAATTTGGACAGCGCCATATATCGACACAGGAACTGGAAAATCCACAATCACACTAGCAAAAACAGTTAAAGATCCAAGCGGACAAGTTATTGGGGTTGTTGGTTTAGACTTCGATATGCATAAGCTAGCTATCTTATTACGTCAGCAGTTTTTAATTAATTCATTGATTGTAGCAGGAGTATCCGTGATTGTTGGTCTACTTGTAGTTTTCCTATTCGTTCGAAACATTAACCGTCCAATGACCGCCCTGCAAGATGGTTTATCTCGCGTATCTAACGGTGATTTAACGGTTGAAGCAATCGATGTGAAAAATAAAGATGAATTTGGTGAACTAGTTCACAGCTTTAACTCCATGGTTACAAATTTAAATGACCTACTTAAGCAAGTTGTCACAACCTCAGAACAGGTTGCGGCCTCTTCTGAACAATTAAGTGCGAATGCAGATGAAACATCTAAGGCATCCGAGCAAATTGCCTTTTCGATACAAGAGGTTTCAGGTGGTGCGGAAACACAGTTAACTCAAGTAGAGAGCACTATTAAACTAGTAAATCATATTTCGAATGATCTACATTCCATATCAGAACGTGTAGATGAAGTATCTAACTCTTCTGGTAAAAGCTCAGAGCATTCAGCAAAAGGTGATGAAGTCGTTACTCAAGCTATTCACCAAATGGAGATTATTGATAAAAATACCGCTGAGACTGGACAAGTCATTCAATTGTTAAATGAAAAAGCACTTGAAATTGAACAGATCCTATCTCTAATTAACGGCATTGCGGAACAAACAAATCTACTTGCCTTAAATGCAGCGATTGAAGCAGCAAGAGCCGGTGAACACGGAAAAGGATTTGCAGTTGTAGCAGATGAAGTTCGAAAGCTTGCGGAACAGTCTAGCCAATCCACAAAGCAAATTAACGATATTATACGAAATATCCAAGAGAATACAAATCGTGCAGTATCGTCCATGAAAGAAGGAGAGAATGCTGTTAAAAAAGGGAAAGAGCTAGTGAACGAAGCTGGTGGATCATTCAAGGTGATCTCTTCAGCTGTCGGCGATGTATCAAGTCAAATTCTAAACGTTTCAAATTCCATTAAACAAATTAATACGAGTGCTCAATCACTCGTTGATTACATGGATACAATGAATGAAGTGACTGAAAAGACAAGCCGCTTTACGTCTGAAGTTGCAGCGGCAACAGAAGAGCAAAGTGCTTCGATGGAGGAAGTAAGTGCGGCAACAAGAGTGTTAGCCAATATGGCACAAACTCTTCATGATGTTGCAGGCAAATTTAAAATGTAATGTTTCAAGGTAAGTAACGAAATCGTTACTTACCTTTTCTTTTTGGTCATGATTTAAAAGATAGGTAAATACATCTCCTCCTAGCTTGAACTTTGTGGTTTAATAATGGTTGTAAACGTGTAAAAATGGTATATAGGGTTTTTAGGAAGGAATTGATTATTTTTCATGAAAATTGGTGGACGTATATTAAAAACAGGAATCGCTATTGCACTATCATTATATATTGCGCACCTATTAAAATTACCATCACCTTCATTTGCAGGGATTGCGGCTGCGTTTGCCATACAGCCCTCTATTTATAGGTCGTATCAGTCGGTGATTGAACAGTTTCAGGCAAATCTCATCGGTGCCTTTTTTGCTATTGTATTTACTCTCTTATTTACGAACAATCCGATCATCATCGGATTTACGGTTATGCTCGTGATTGGTATTGCCCTCAAATTGAAGCTTGAAACCACGATACCGTTAGCTCTTGTGACGGTTATTGCGATAATGGAATCGCCGACTGAACAATTCGTGGAATTTTCCTTCATTCGATTTGGAACAATCATACTCGGAGTCATGTCAGCTTTTTTAGTCAATTTAGTTTTTTTCCCGCCAAGGTATGAAACAAAGCTCTACCACCAGATTGTAGACACAACAGAGGAAATTATAAAGTGGATCCGTATCAATACTAGGCATGCGTCAGGGCATATTGAATTAAAGGAAGAGATCGATGGCATGAAGGACAGAGTAGCAAAGCTCGATTCTCTCTTTACCTTCTACAAGGAAGAACGAAACTATTTTGAAAAGAAAAAGCGAAAGTTTGCAAAATCAAGAAAGACGGTCCTGTTCCGGCAAATGCTACTCACAACATCTCAAGCGTTGGAAACTCTGAAACGACTACATCGTTTAGAAAATGAAATGCATCATATGCCAGGCGAATTCCAAGAGCTCATCAAGCTTGAATTAGATTCCCTTTCATCAGGTCATGAGCAATTACTTTTACAGTTTGTCGGAAAGATAAAATCCCAAATCCCGATAATGGAAGAAAAAGAAGCGCTGGCAGATTCGATCATTCTAGAGGATTATATAGCCTTGTATGAAGCACAATTAGACCAATCAGAAGTCAAACATAGCATGGTCCAATTATTCCCTCTAATCTCTATGATTATGGAGTATAAACATCAGCTCACTCATTTAGAAAAGCTATTAGATAGCTTCCAAACGTATCATACTGAGGACAATGAAGTGGAAGTCGATAAAAAGAAGGATTAATAGCTGTGAAGGTGTCTAGTTGATTAGACACCTTTATTGATGATTACACTTGTGTTGCTTGGTTGGCTGGCTAACATCAACTGAGTTGATGATCTTACTTCGCTTAGGGATCCAAGAAAGTTGATGGTCTCTTACTTGGCTTGGGGATCCAAGAAAGTTGATGGTCTCTTACTTGGCTTGGGGATCCAAGAAAGTTGATGGTCTCTTACTTGGCTTGGGGATCCAGAAAGTTGATAATAAATTACTTAGAGTTGCTGATAAATACTTTGGAGTTGCTGATAAAGTGCAAAATGTTGATGATAAAATCCCAAAGTTGATGATAAATGGAAAGAGTCTTTTAAGCCCCCTTATTCATTTGGACACGAACTAGGTTATAAAAGTACACTAAAAGTGTCGATTCTGGTGAATAGGAGGTGGTTAGAGTGAAGAAGAAGATC